>NZ_JCBCDA010000126.1:0-10521 GCF_059865615.1 Petrocella sp.
ATCCACATAGTAATGCGTATTTCCCAAGGTAATTCTCTGTTGTGAGCCTACAAACATAAATCCACGTCCCAATTCAAGAAGGAATTTTTCGATTTTTACAATCAATATCTTTTCCAAATCTTTTTCAAGCATCGGTTTATTTTCGGGAATGCCTAAGAACTCAAATACATAAGGATCTTTCAATATATCATTCGGTTTCGAATATTGCGCACCCTGACTAGCTAGTGCAAGCACCTTTTTCTTATTTGCATTTCCATTTGAGAGTAAAAGTCTCTCAAACAAAGACGTATCAATCTGTCTTTTTAATTCACGTACAGACCAATTAGAGTTAATCGATTCTTGTTGATAGAACGCTCTCGCATGCGGATCCGATACGTTTAAAAGTTCACAATAATGAGACCAGCTCAATTTAACAGACAGTGTCTGTTGATTTTCATATTCGAGATAAAACCTTCTCATGTATTGCAGGTTTGATACCGAGAACCCTTTGCCAAGCTCTCTTGTCAATTCTTTAGACAATGACTTTAACAATTGTTTGCCATACTCAGCCTTTTCCGAACCTGCTTGTTCGCTTTCTACAATGATTCTGCCGATATTCCAATAGGCTAATAAAAGCTCATTGTTGACTTTTCGGGCAACTTTTTCTCTTGCTTCAGTTAAAATTTGTTTGATTTCTTGTATAACAGATGAATTTTGAATCTCTAGCATCTTAGTTCACATCCTTTCATACCTCCTGTAAAATCTTAACTCTATTTTACAAGATTTTCTATGGTTGAATAATATTCTGAACTTGAGCCACTCGTACGCAGTAATGAGCCCTCTGCTCTCTCAGAGCGAACTATTCATGGTAGGTAGTAAACTATTTCAATAGCGAAACAGGTCCAAGTGCTACACTTTTATAATATCATTTACAACCACACCCATTTAAGCATTTTTAACATAAAAACTACTTTGATTATACCATGGTGGCAAGTTCGAAAGTAGTATTTTGGTAAGTATCTTACGGTCTTTTCGTTTATCTTCGCAAATGAATATTAAGGCTTTTTTCACCACTTCTTCAATATAATTGGACAATATTATATAGGCCTCTTCTTCATCTAAAGTTTGCCTGGGTACATGTTTAACCCCCAATATATGTCTTTTCTATATTTGCTTAAGATTTATTATCTTTGTTAGAAAGTAGTAGATCCAAGAAATTACTCCGTCTAAAATGAATTGTATCTTCGACATGATTAAGAAAGAAGTCATCCTTCTGCCAAGGTATCAAATTAAGTTTAATGCTCATTGTTTCAGTCTTAGAATCATATTCAAATATATCATCATGTGTTTTACATAAAAAATGAATTGGATTATCCAATGCTAATTTCCAATAATCATTTTTTATCCACGTTTTATAACTATTCGTGTTTTTATGTCTATCTAGATCAACTGCATTTCTTTCATTCTGATAGAACTCATAAAAGCTCTGGCAGACTTCGTCTTTGTTTATTTTTATCTTAAAAGACCCTTTATTATAAAATGCCAGTAATATAGGTATTTTGTATAATTTATTCATACCAGTTGTCTCAAGCATATTTATAAACTTATGTGCATCGCTATTTATAAAATCTCCACTTAAATATCCTAGTTCCATAGTCGAAAGAAAATCCAAGTATTTATTAAATGGATTTACTTTAGATTGGGCTTTGATACTTCTATATTGAATATCACTTAATGATTCGAAAAACTCCATACGGCTTGGAATATGACCGAGTTCTTCTTTACAAGAAACATACAGCTCTTTTATTTCATCAATAATTTTAACTTTTTTATGAATCATTTCCTTGAAAATATTTACTACCTCAAAGTCAAAATCTATATAGCAATCGACCGGAATATTTTCTTGATCAATTAGCTTTTTAATGACCTCTTCTTTTTTCTTACTATCTGTTGTCACTTCACCTGACAACCAAAACGGTATCATTTCAACATTCTTATAATTTCCAATGAAGTCTAGTACTTTTAAGTTTCTTTTTCCTGCCGAATGCCTTAATCCTCGTCCTAATTGCTGTAAGAATACAGTTGGTGATTCTGTTGGTCTAAGCAAAAGAATCAGATCAATGGCCGGTATATCTACACCTTCATTTAGCATGTCTACCGAAAAAATAACTTCTATTTCACCTGTAATGAATTTTTCGATTCCTATTGTGCGATCAGCACAATATTTTCGACTTATTTGACTATGAATCGTTACGCTATTGATTCCATTTGAATTAAAATAATCTGCCATATATTCTGCATGATCAATGCTGCTACAGAATGCCATTGTGTGTTTACGTTGATGTTTCATATAATGTTTGAAGATTAATTTTGATCTATCATCTGTAGATACAGCTTTACTTAATTCTTCTTCAACATATCGTCCATTAATATACCGAACTTTCCCATAGTCAACCGTGCCATCATATATGCCATAATACCTAAATGGTGCTAACCAATCTCGATTAATTGCACTGAATAGATCTGTTTCATATGCGACATTATAATCACATATTTCAAAAACGTCTTTTCGATCTAATCTATGAGGTGTTGCTGTTAGACCCAATAAAAATTCGGGTTTGAAGTAATCAATAATTCTTTTATAGCTCGGTGAACTTGCATGATGAAATTCATCAATGATTACATACTCAAAGTTGTTTGATTCAAACTTTGCTATGTGTTCTTTTCTACTCAATGATTGGACAGATGCAAAAACTACTTTTTTATCAACTTCTTGATACCCATTAAAAACACGACCAAGATCTTCAGAACCTCTTGTCTTTGCAAATGTATCATAAGCCTGATTCAAAATCTCTTCTCTATGAGCTACAAAAAGTACACTTTTATAATTCATAGAATCAAAAGCTGCCAAAAAAGTTTTACCAACCCCAGTAGCTACTACAACTAAGGCTTTATCATTTCCTTCATTTTTTGTACGTTTAAGCTCAATTAAAGCTTCCGTCTGTGATTGGTTTGGTTCAAATAAATTACTTAACCTTTCTTTATAATTATTATTTTGTCTATATTTGTTATAATGCTCGTTTATTCGACTGATCTTTCTTTCTGCATCAGGTAAAATCAAGGTTCTTCGATACTCGGAAATTTTCTCAGTATCCAGATCATAGGAATCATATTTGAAAAGATATTCAAATTGTTCCATGTAATAATCATAACTATCCTGATCTACAGACGCTTCCACTTGATAATTCCATTCAATACCATTTGTAAGCGCCACACGAGAAATATTTGATGAACCGACTAAAACGTAACTTTGATATTTTTCTTTACTCTTAAAAAAATATGCTTTTGGATGAAAGCTTGGTGCGCGACCATTGTATAGTCTTACATTTCCTTCCCCCAACAAATTATATAACTCACTTAGAGCCGCTGGTTCTGTTACATTCATATATGTACTGGTTAATACTCGAACTGGTATAGATCGTCTTAGTGCATCCTTCAACATGGGTTCTAATTGTTTATATCCTGACAACTTAATAAAGGAGACAATAATATCAATCCCCATCAGATCCTGGTCATTTACATTTAATCGTTCTATAAGATCTTTAGTTACTGCATTCATACCCATATCCATCACCCAGTTACTCTCTATAATTTATTGGATATCTATTTACAATTGTCTGCGACTAACCTTAACAATTGCACTTATCCACTTTTCATCTTCCCGACCTTCACGTATATCCACAGTATCGATGAACTTAATCACATCTAGTGAACCAACTTCTGTAAACAAACTTATCAATTTTTCTTTTGTAAAACACGTAAAGCACCGGCCATCTTTTTCATAGTTCTTTTCACGGTTCTTAAAAGACATAAAAAATATACCCTCATCAGCAAGTAGATCACGGTACTTACGAAGTATAAAGACCATATCTTCTTCTGGGACATGAAGTAGTGAAGCCAATGCCCAGATTCCATTGAATTTAATGTTTGTTTCATACTCAGAGAATGTTGAGCAAATAGCTTTATCTCCTATGAATTTAGAAGCGTGGGCAATCATTTCTTCCGATCCATCTACCGCATATACTTCATAGCCTCTTTTTTGGAATTCAAGAGCGTCACGAGCAGAGCCACAACCCAGATCAAGGATAATTCCACTATTGACAACGTAAGAAAGAAATTCTTGCATAAGTCCTGACATACTTAGATAGAAGGTATCGTTGATGTAATTCTCCGCATTATTATTGTAATAGTTGATTGACATAGTTGCTCCTTTAACTTTAGATTATAAATAAAATTTACTATGTTAATTTCCTCATTCTATCTACCTTACTGCATTTTTTTTACTTTTCAATTCATAATTATAAGTTTATCTTTGATATATATTTATGAATATCAACTTAATATTTCTAGTTTATAGCCACATATTTACTTAAATTTTCCAAAAACAGTAGTTCTAAAGCCTCTTTTCTCATCAAAGGTACCATTATAACTGGGTACACTTTATTTAATTCGAATATGACCCTTCTTCCATATCTTTCATCGTCACCAAGATCTTCTCGACCTTTGATCTTTGCCTTAAGGATGTCAGATAGTTGGTTATCCTTAATGATATCTAATATCTTAATTAGGAATTGATCGTTCCTAAAGATTTCATACTTGATGATATAGTTATAGACATCTAGGTTTTCAGCAATAAGCTTATAGTACTTCTCTCTTTCTTCTTCTTCAATGTTGTCGCTAATATATTGAGCCGCCAAAATGCATTTATAAATATAGTTCTCCCAATCAAACTTTTTGAGGACCACGTTTTTAAATTTAGTTTCAGATTCGATCACTTCTGGATAAGTCTCTAAAATATATTCTCTTTTTTGTGCTAATAATAGTGTATGCCAAAATTGTCCATCAAAATGTGTGTCTCTAGGTAGTTTGAGATAGTATTTCTCAATTACTTTTATTGCGGAAATATAAGCTTCAGTTCTTTCTAGATCATCACTTATGAAAAGATATATTGGGAAATCCGGTGCTTCATCCAATGTGATTATTATGTCCTCATAATGATCATCAGATTCAATTATCATGTTATTTAAGAAATCTTTATACAATTGATCTGACCTTAAATACTCTTTTGACAATAACTTAACCAGCATTTATTGATATCTCCTTTACTGTTGTGTAGAATCTGCTCATCATTCGATCACTGATGTGATCAATAACTTCATCAATATTATCCATATTCAGTTCTTCAACATGCTTACTTTTTAGTAGGTTGTATAACTTAAACATGAGAATATTCTCAGGTATAGCCATCTCTTCTATATACAAAGCTTCTGTATCATCAGCTAACTCAGTAATCATATTATTCAAGGCTCTTTGTAATCCCATATACACATATGGATAATTAAGCTCTGTAGCTTTAGGAAATTCAGCAAATTGGAGCAATTCATTTTTGTAGTTGATGATGATCGTTTCTTGACCTAACTCTATACTAATTTCCGATGCAAGATCAGGGTCCAGTCTTTTTTCAAACAATTCAAAAGGTTTTGTAATCCTACCATCATATATGACTACATTAGAAATAGCTAAAACTGCATAAGGATGAATGACTATTTGCTCTTTTATATCATCATAATAAGGATCAAGATCTGAATTCAATCCAAATGAGACGTCACTTTTTGCTCTGATAAGAAGTTGAAGTGAGGTTCTTGTGTTAAGGGATAATCTTGATTTTTTTATTGCAACCGTCTCTTCGTCTTGTTTGATCGTGAAAAATTTATTATCTTTCGATTGGATCACTAAAATAGTTTCAGCAAGATCATTTGCCACTAAGTCATTTATAAATTCCGACTCTAATTCATGAGTCACTTTGAAGTAATAGTTAAAAGTGTCTTCTTCCAATTCTATTTTTAAATTGAATCCATTATCTTGATAATCGTTTGAGCCATATCTTAAAATTGGATATGGAAATATCGCGTCTTTTGTATAAATCATTATTCCACCTCCAAATAGTAGGTATACTTCAATGATCTATTGAAAGACTTTGAAGTAGCTAAAGAAAGATTAATTCTATTATTGATGATGGGTACTTTCAAAATCGTATTTCTCTCAGATTTAATATTTTCACGACTCGAAATATCTGTAATATGAGCATAATGATCTATAATGTTCATTTCATTCTCATATTCCTTCCCCATCCCATCAATAACTGATATATGAATATTACATCTCTCAATAGACTTAAAAACTTTTTCATTTTCTAAATTAAGATGTAATATTTCTTTATCCTGGATTATACTTCTTTTGACTACATTTGGATGAACATAATATAGCTTGCTACTACCTTTATTTTTAGTCTTCCTAATGTTTTTCTTAATTGTCTTCTTGGATCCATTTCCGGTTGGACTAACCGTCTTAACAACCGTTCGTTTTTTCTTTCCAGTATCAATTTTTAGACTTGATGTACTTTTCGACATACTATCTCGAAAACTATTATTTGCTTCAAACAATACATCTTCAGTATTCATCTTTCCTTCAATTGGATTATTCTCCCTAATCGCATCTTCAATAATAGCTCCAATTTCTTTAGATATGTTTCTGATGAACCTAACGGCATTCTTTTGACTAGTCTGATCTTTTAGGTGATCCGATGAGAGTTCCGTATGGGATTCATTCTCTAATGATTTAAGAAAAACATCTTCATTTCCAGAATCAGGAATCAACAACGCATTAAAGGGTTTATTTACATTATTTATGATCCTTTTATCTTCTATTTTCATACCTATGGTTCTAATGATTCCAACTCTACCCTTTTGAATATTTTTTTCATAGTTGAAATATAGCTGAAATTTGTACGCATTCCTCAAATCCTTAATTTCAATTAAACGAGGGGCACAAGTATCATATGTTTCCAGATACAACTGTGTAAATTCTTTTTTATTCGATGCCTTATCTTGTTCGTAGTATTTTGGATTACGTATGAATCCTCGAATAGAATCTTTATCGATTGTATGACCATTTATAATTACACTTAATTTATTCTCTAAGATGGCAACAAAAAAATTATCGCATACACTTCTAAGAATGGCTTCTTCATCGTTAAACTGGCTTCTAAGAAATGGTATGATAATTTTCAAACCACGATTATTCTTAGCAAAAATTGAATCAAAGTCATTCGTATAAGGAAAAAAATTATCACCTACTTGATTTGTAAAATATCCAGTCGCTCTATAGCTTTGTGTTTTAATATCATGATCAATCAATTGAATAGTGCCACCTATGTGTTTCTCACCATTCTCATCACAGTTAGAAAAGAACATCAAATATATATCAGAAGCTGAATTTGATGCAATCTTACCTATACCATGAGATCCACCTCTGGACATTTCAAAAGCGTCATTACTGTCTACGTGATGAACACCTTTGCTATAAGCATAAGCACTCCAAGTATCGCCCTTTTGTGGGTTTTGTCCATTAATTGCTCCTGATAAACCCCTCGTATTAACATCTTCAAATGATATGTATGGGATAACTTTATTCTTTAAATTATGCATCATGTGATCTAATGTTTCTTTGGTATAACTATTCCCTGCTTGCAGCGACTGAATATGAGTTTTTATTTCATTAAATCCAGGAATTTGATCTTTATTCATTGTTCCAATTATTATTTTCACTTTTACTGGATGTGGAGAATTAGGTATTTTACCATCAAGAGAATTCTGTATATTCTCTCTTACTAAACCATCAACTCCATAATCATAGAACTTCTCCAAAACTTTGTTGAAAGATAATTCTTCTTTTCGAGGTATTTCTGCAAATTTCCAATATTGAGTCATAGTGCCTCCTTATAAATATGAAAAATACCAATAAAATGAATTCTTCATGTTTTTATTTATCATTATCGATCATATTTTTATACATTTCTTTATATCTAGAGTCAATGTCTTCAAGTTTTGCCTCTCCTTTACTAACTCGGGATTCATTGTATATTGTGCACCTTCTTCTCTTCTATCAGATATATCCCCACCACTAAAAGACAAAAAATTATAACTCCCAAGAATGTAGTACTCGTCATCACTTATAAGTAATTTGAAATGTGTATTCACTTTGATAATTTCAAATTTATCACCATACTTGATGAAACGCCTTCTTAGTTCTTGAGCGATAGTATCCGAGGTCATAGTTCTTTGATCTGGTGAATTCAATTCACCAATACCGTATTTTATGAATACTTTTACACCTCTATTTAAAGCACCTTCAATCAAACTAACGAAGTATTTATTCATAACCTTTCTACTTATCCATGGTGAAATTATGTCAATCTCACTTTTAGCTTCTAAAAAAGTCTGATACAATTTGCTTCTAATACCTTCATTCTCAAGAAAAATTGTCTTAGTACCATCAAAAACTTTCGGCATTTTCTCATATACTTCAATTGCTACCAAGCTTTCTTCCAGTTGATTAAGGTATTTCTCTATCACTGCTTTCCGCTCTGCCACTTCATTCATTGAAGCTTCTGAGAAGCATAATAAATGTAATTGTCTTAATGCCTCTTCAATTATTTTACGATTAATTGACTGAATATAACTGTTTATACCAATTTGTCCATCTTCATTTTTTTGAAAAGTCATCTGAGTTATAATCGTATCTCTAATTTTGTTTTTCAAATCCGTAACAAGCATTTTCTTGTTCTTATTTGATTTTTCTTTTGTTATTATACTTGTTATTGGATAGAGCATTAGTGAAAAAATTGCTATTGGCGGAAAAACATTTATCATCGCATAGGATAAGGTGTGCCAACCAGCTGCCAAACCTAGTGTTCCAATAACTGCGGCACCAATCCCAGTCATAGATATTTGTTCAGAGGATGATAGGTCATAGCTAATCTTTTTTGAAATCCCTAAATCGTTGAATACATATCCCTCATCAATTGCAAAATTGCTTAAAGTATCATCTATCGTTTTTTCCCATTCGTTTATAAAATATTTTAATTGTCTAGATAATATTTTTGATAGAATAGTTTTTATCTTTTCTTCTCCAAAATTTTCTTCTATCCATTCTTCAAGTTGTGACTTTGAGTTTAATTCATTAACACTATTTAATGCTATCGTCTTATTTACTCCTTTTATTCCATGATTTAAAAGTCCCTTTGTTTTTGAAGTTGTATCTTTTATGTCATTGTCTATACCTGCATACACAAGGATTTTTTTATGTATTATCTCTTCTCTCAGTCGTAATTCATTATCGAGTTCATTGATTATATTGTTTGAAAACTCATTTTGAATTTCAATAGATTTACTTAACAGAATCTTTTCAATATTTAAAATTTATTCTGTATAATGCATATATTCTTTATACTTTTTGGTTATTTTGACAATCCCCTCGCTTAACATCTTTTTTGTATCAACTATAGATGTCTTATTATTTATTTTTAATACCGAATTTGAAACTTCGTTGATTATTTTATTAATCGTCTCTATCAAGTAAATATTTGTTGTAGAGTCTAATAATTGTTTTAATGACCCGCACGATATTATTTCTTCACTATATAAAATCAATCCCATAAATTAGTCCTCCATACTTTCATTTATAAATTTCAGGTATAAATGATCTCATCTGTTTTTCGAATTCGTTTTGTGTCTTTTTTGTAGCAAATTTCTCCTAGAATGTCATATTAAGTTAAGGTACCTTATACCTCTGTCTTATCATCCTTCATCTTGTGATTCGTATACTCCTCAAACACCAGATCCAGCATCTTAATCCCTCTTCTAGCAACCTTAATCAACAAGACCACCAAATACATCCCTAGTACTATAAACCCTAGCATAATAGCTAATGATATTAAGTGCACGAGTACTTGAATTATCGTTGAGTCATTAAAAACGATGACATTCTCACTTATTCCTAAAATAATTAATGCCAACATACATCTCGCTCAATCCTCTTATCTATTATTTTCATAACCATTCCTCTTATACAACCTCTTCAGCTTCAGCACCGGTAGCCCTTAGCAGATCTTCTAGTTCAAGTTCAATCTGTACCCCTCTTACACCACCACTTACTAGGATTGTTTTGTGATCCTTACAACTGTTGTCTATGAAGGTCTTAAACTCTTTCTTCATGCCTATTGGGGAACCTCCACCATGGATGTAGCCTGTAGTATTAAGAAGGTCCTTCATCGGTATCATGTCTATCTTTTTCTCACCGGCAGCTTTTGCGGCTTTTTTTAGGTCTAACTCTTTGGCAACAGGGATGACAAAGACATCATAGGTTCGACTGGCACCTATGCCATCTATGGTCACAATGTGGTGCGTTCCATCCGGTTTGTTGACTTGCTTACAAACCGGTCTTGGTATTTCCAATCCACCAAGGACTTCCGGACAGACCGGTAAGGCTTTACCTGTTTGTAAATCAGCAATACCATACCCTTTCAAAGGGATGTTATTACCACTGGTGAAAATTGTTTTATGTAATTGTTATCATTTATTGGATTCATTTTGAATCCCCTCTGTTCATACACATTCATATAGGTTCATGAATGTTTTCCCT
>NZ_JCBCDA010000160.1:0-3883 GCF_059865615.1 Petrocella sp.
GTCCTATAGGGCCTTGGTGGATATCGGAGGGATTATTATGAGCTTGGAGCAATACCATAGATTATCAACAAAATATGATAGGTTTGTATATGAAAGTTATCAGGTGGAAACCATAGATGAGAAGTTGATGCTGAATTATCAATACAGGTTAGAGGGTGATAACCAATCCCCTATAACTTTTTTTCATCGTGTCAGTTATGAACTGATACACGCGTTAGACGCGCAACTGAACCTTGGGCAATTAAATAATCTAGATGCCCTCATATTCTCTATTGGTTTGATTGAGGGGATCAATTACTATAAGAGTGTATGCCCCAAATCCTATGTGATTGCTTGTGGCACCATTGATGTTGAGCAGAATAAATGGTGGCAAAAATTATTCTATCACGGACTAGGTGAACTAATTTACCTAAATGGGATGTCAGAAGAGGTGACCGAATCTAATTTGGTCCATTTTGCTTGTGACCATAAATGGCCTAATATTTTTGAAGAGATTGATTTAGATTTGTCCGGAAACTTAATTCCGGTTGGTGGTGGGAAGGATTCCGTGGTAACCTTGGAGCTTCTTAAAGGCATGAAAGAGGATAACCTGTGTTTTGTTATGAGCCCACCTCAAGCAGCGATTGATTGTATTCATGTTGCCGGTTATGAGAATTATCTTTTGGCCAAACGCTATATTGATAAGAAAATACTAAAGATGAATGATGAAGGATTTCTTAACGGCCATGTACCCTTTTCAGCCATACTAGGTTTTATAGCGGTACTTGGAGCAGCCTTAGTCGGTAAACGTTATATACCCCTATCAAATGAACGCAGCGCCAATGAATCAACGGTTCTTGGTGCCAGCTTTAACCACCAATATTCTAAGAGCTATGAGTTTGAAAAAGATTTTAATGAGTACGTTAAACGATACTTGATTCGAGACATGCACTACTTTAGTCTACTCAGACCCCTGTATGAAATAGATATTGCAAAAAGATTTGCTAAACACGAAGCTTACCATGAGGTTTTTAGAAGCTGTAACCGAGGTAAAAAAGATAACAGCTGGTGTGGTCACTGCTCCAAATGCCTATTTGTTTATACGATTTTAGCGCCCTATATGTCAGAAGAAGCTCTGATACGGATCTTCGGGTATAATCTACTGGATAACATGGACTTGGAACCTATATTTCTTGAGCTCATTGGTGTCAAAGAGGTTAAACCTTTTGAATGTGTAGGTACCATCGATGAGATTCGTTGGTCTATGAAACGCATCATTGAAGAACTGGAAGAAAAGAACAAACCGAAACCAAGTTTGGTCAAAGCTTTTGAACAAATCGTACCCCTAGACACGATTAATCCACCTAGTAAGTTTGAAGAAGAAAAGGATATACCGGATCACTATTTGGGATTGCTTGAGGAAAAGTTATGATAACATATTGGAAGGACCAATTTGATAATAAAAAAATTGTGATTTTAGGCTTTGGAAAAGAAGGTATGTCAACTTATCAATTCATCAGATCCGTAAGTGACAAATGCCTTATTCAGATCATGGATCAGAACATCGAAAATCCGGATGACACGCTTCTAGACATAGATGAATCGATCTATTTCTATCCCAAAAAACGTTATTTGGATTTTGACAAAGATGTAGATTTGGTTTTTAAAAGTCCGGGTATACCCTTAATGCATCTTAAAGGCTGTATAGAGCCTCATAAAATAACGTCTCAGAGTAATGAGTTTATTAAGGTCTACAAAGACCATATGGTAGGCATCACCGGAACGAAAGGCAAAAGTACGGTATCCACACTTATATATGAGCTTCTAAAAGCAGAGGGTATGAAGGTTGAGTTGATTGGAAATATTGGGAAACCGCCTTTTGATTATATACTTCAAAATGATACCGCCACTTTTTTTGTCTACGAGCTTTCCTCTCATCAACTGGAAACAGTCAGCGTATCACCTAAGTACGGTATTGTACTCAACATATTCCAAGAGCATTTGGATCACTATGCGTCTTATGACCATTACGCAGAAGCCAAAATGAACATAGGTAGGTATCAAAGTGAAGAAGATGTTCTGATTTATAGTGCTTTGGATGAAGAAATCCCAAAGAGACTGGGTGGGTACAAAGGTAAGCTTATACCTATTACAAAGGATGAAGCTGGAAGAGCCGGCTTAATCGTGACCCCTAGTGGTATAGATTTGATAGGTAATTTTAATACAGTCCACTTAGATCAGAACTTAAAAAGACATCTATTGGGCGATCATAACTTAATCAATATTGGTGTGGCTGTATATATAACCATATTATTAGGTTATAATCAATCAAAGACAAGAGAAAAGGTCATTGAGACATTCCCAGGACTACCTCACAGGTTGGCTTTTGTGGCACGTGTCAATGGCGTAGATTTCTATAATGATTCCATCTCAACAATACCTCAGGCCACCATTGCAGCCGTAAACGCATTAGGAAATGTGGATTCAGTTATTATTGGCGGTATGGACAGAGGAGTAGATTATGGGTGCCTAGTGGATTATATCAATAATCATGAGAAAATAAAAGTTATACTGCTGCCGACAACAGGCCACCAGCAATATAACAGACTAAAACACCCGGAACGACTTTTTTTGGCCAAAGATATGGAAGAAGCGGTTGCTATGGGCATGAGGATTACGGTCAAAGACAGTATATGTCTATTGTCACCAGCAGCCGCTTCCTATGGTGTATATATAAATTTTGAATCACGGGGTAGGCATTTCGAATCATTAGTCAAGCATGCGTTATAAATAAACAGTTCTGAAAGCTAAAAATAATTCGCACAAATAGATCCCATTACAAGCCAATTGATGCCGAATATAGTAAAATAGAAGAAAAACTTATTCGCAAAGGGGTCAAAAATGGGAAGAATACAGGAAAGAATTAAACATAAGCTTGAAAAGAATCCAGTAGTAGAGTGCAATAAGATACAAAACAAATTTTGCCCCACTCTGTTTGAAAAGTTTTCAGAGACAGTTGACCCAAGGCATCAGAGTTATATAGGCTATAACAATAAAACGATGCTTGGAACCGCTTATTACAAAGGGATTGCTGGGCTCACTAGCATGCAGTCTATGACTTATGAGTTTAATGACAAAAAAATAGCAAATAATGTTATGAATTTCCTGGGAGAAAAAGAAAAAGATTTTCTTCCTCATGGCGTCACACTAAATGAATACTTTGAAGAACTAGATTATAAACAGACCCAAGAAGTACAGCAATCACTCTTATATGATCTTATCCGACGAAAAAGTTTTGATGATGCACGATTTCAGAAGAAATGGCTTGTCATTGTAGATGGAACGCAACTGTATTCAGGAAGTCGTAGAATAAATGAAACATGTCTAGAAAGACGTTACAACAAAGAAACAGATGCTGAAAAGGTGAACTATCATATCGATGTATTGGAAGCAAAAATAGTCTTAGGTGATAAATTAATCGTAAGTCTAGGTTCGGAATTTATAGAAAACAACCGTGCAGATACAAAAAGACAGAAAAATATGAGTGAAGAAGAACGCAAACAGGATAGCGAAACAAAAGCATTTAAAAGGCTTGCCGGAAATGTAAAGAAGAGATTTCCACGCCTTCCCATTGTGCTACTTGCAGATAGCCTCTATGCATCGGAACCCGTGATGAAAATATGCAAAAGAAATAAATGGGATTTTATCATTCGCTATAAAACAGGAAGTATTCCAAGTATTGCAGCGGAGTATGAAGCGATTCCTGAAAAAGGAGTGGCGGGTCATGCGGCATATGTAAATGAGATTGATTATAAAGGGAACCCAGTAAATATGTTAAAGTATTTTGAAGAAAAAGTAATCAAAGAAAATGTTGTACGGACAGAATTTCAATGGCTAACAAACA
>NZ_JCBCDA010000065.1:0-11836 GCF_059865615.1 Petrocella sp.
CTTGCTTATTTGATTGCACCGCCAATTGAAGCGGTTTATGCACTGGATGCAGCCCTCAAATCATCGGATGTTAAGATGGTTCAGTTCTATGGACCACCTTCTGAGACAAACTTTGGCGGTGGCTTATTAACAGGTAGTCAATCCGCTTGTAAATCAGCCTGTGATGCTTTTGCAGCAGCGGTAAACTTTGTTGCAGATGATCCGACCAAATACTAATAAGAAAATGTGGTGAAAAATATGAATAATATAGCCCTAGGAATGATAGAAACATATGGATATGTAGGGGCAATAGAAGCCGCCGATGTATGTTTGAAGGCAGCCAACGTGACCTTACTAGGCTGTGAATTTGTAAAGGGCGGATTGGTAACCATACATATTAGAGGTGACGTAGGCGCTGTAAAAGCGTCGATTGATGCAGCAGAGGTAGCGGTGCCTAAAATAGGTCAGCTTTTATCCACCCATGTCATTCCAAGACCCAGTGACGATGTGGAAAAAATATTGCCAATGCCATCATTAGTGGTTTTACAAAGTGATCATCACAGCCAAAAAGTAGACACCAAAGAAGAGAAAAGTGAAAAAGAAATGACCACCTCAAACTTAGGCCCATCACCTAAAAGTAGAGAAGCCTTAAATGCCCTAAAAACAGTTGATTTAAGAGCCTTGGCCAGAAAGATGGATGATCAATCTGAAGGTATGTTCTCTATTGAAAGAAATCAAATCAAGTATGCGCGCAAAGATGAGTTAATAGAAGCCATCTTGAAGTTTTATAAGGGGGTGAAATAAAGATGATCAAGGATAAAGATCTAAGCTCTATTCAAGATGTCAGAGACTTGGTAGAAAAAGCAAAAGAAGCTCAACAATTACTTAAAATGAAAAGCCAAGAAGAAATTGATTCAATCGTAAAAGCAATGTATGAAGTCGCTTATATGAAATCTGATCAATGGGCTAAGATGGCAGTAGAAGAAACGGGATTTGGTATTTATGAACATAAAATCATAAAAAACAAATTTGCCAGTAAAGCGGTTTATGAATACATCAAGGACATGAAAACCGTAGGCATCATCAAGGAAGACAAGCAGAAAAAGATTATTGAGATTGCTACACCGGTAGGCGTTATTGCAGGACTCGTACCCTCCACCAATCCGACTTCCACTGCGATTTATAAGACTCTAATAGCCGTGAAGTCCGGAAATGCTATTATTTTTAGCCCTCATCCTAAAGCACTTAATTGCATTAGTGATGTTGCAAGGGTCATGGAAGCAAAAGCGGTTGAAGCCGGCGCTCCAAAAGGCATCATAGGATGTATGGCCATCCCTACTTTAGAAGGTACGGATGCCTTAATGAAACACAAAGACGTGTCTTTAATCTTAGCTACTGGTGGTTCGGCAATGGTGAAAGCAGCCTATAGTTCAGGTACGCCGGCCCTTGGTGTCGGACCAGGGAATGTCCCGGCATTTATTGAAAGAAGTGCAGACATAGCCCTATCGGTAAAAAGAATCATGGACAGTAAGACCTTTGACAATGGTACCATATGTGCTTCGGAACAAGCGGTGGTTACAGAAACGTGTATCAAAGAAGATGTAAAAACAGCCTTCATAAAGGCCGGTGCATATTTTTTAGAAGGTGAAGAAGCAGATTTGGTCGGAAAAACCATTCAAGATGCATGCGGACAGTTTAATGCTAAGATTGCAGGAAAGTCTGCAATTGAGATTGCCAAGATGGCAGGTCTGTATGTACCGAGTGACACAAGAGTACTGATTGCAGAACAAACACATGTAGGCATACAGTATCCATTTTCCAGAGAAAAATTAGCACCGATTCTGGCATTCTATGCAGAAGATAACTGGGAAAAAGCCTGTGAAAAATGTATGGAGCTCTTGGCATACTATGGACTTGGTCATTCTTTGGTGATTCATTCAAAAGATGAAGAGGTCATAAAAGCTTTTGCGCTAAAGAAACCGGTATCAAGACTGCTTGTTAACACCTCATCAGCTCAAGGTGCCATAGGGGCGACAACAAACTTAGCACCATCTTTAACACTTGGTTGTGGCGCGGTTGGTGGTAGCTCAACATCTGACAATGTAAGTCCCCTTAATCTAATCAATATTAGAAGTGTGGCTTATGGAACGAAAGAACTAGAGGACATTCAACAAGAGTATGAAGATGGATCCGGTAAACATGTATCATCACACATGGAGCTAGATTTAGAAACAATCACAAAAATGGTTTTGAAAGAATTACAAAATTATAAGTAAGCCTTTAAAGTAAAAGGAAGGAAGCTAACTTTAAATCTGAAAACACAAAAATTAGGAGGATATGAATATGGCAAATGCAAATGCACTCGGAATGATTGAAACAAAAGGTTTGGTAGGATCAATAGAAGCAGCGGATGCAATGGTAAAAGCAGCAAATGTTACCCTTATTGGTAAAGTACACGTTGGTGGTGGTTTGGTGACAGTTATGGTTCGAGGTGATGTGGGTGCGGTCAAGGCAGCAACAGATGCCGGTGCAGCAGCAGCAGATCGTATTGGAGAGTTGGTTTCCGTACACGTAATACCAAGACCTCATAGTGATGTAGAGTTAATCCTGCCTAAATACGAAGGCTAAGAATGAATGTTTATTTGCCTCGCCTTCCATGGCGAGGCAATCATAACAAAGGATGTGATAGGGATGGAAGTTTTAACAGAAGCGGTTGTACGGTCGATTCTAAAAAAAGACAAGGTAAAGGAATGGTTGGTCAATCCAGATACCATCATTACCCCTTCAGCTAGGGAATATTTAAACGAGCAGAAAATTAAGTTGGTATATACAAAAGATGAACAGGGGCTTTTAGGTACAAGCAAGAAAAACAACAAGGAAAATGAAATCAACGATACCGAAGAGAAGAAGTTTATACCTAAATACATTGTAAAAGATACAGGTGGTTTTTTTGAGAAGAAACCAGAAGAAATGACACAGTTATATGGCAATGAACTGGTGTTAAAGAATCATCCCAGTATTTTATTTAGAGGTAAGGTGGATAGTCTTCAATCAAAAATACTAGAGATTCAAGTTATTGCAGATAAGAATAAAAGTGAGAAACTAGTTTGTGAACTTCAAGAGGTGCTCCAATATGTGAGGAACATATTAAAGGCAGAGGTTATAAAAGAAGGAACAGAAGAGATATGTTTGTTTGGATTGCTTGAAGAGGATATCAGAAAAATGTCCCATAACCCCAAAAAACACATAGGTGTGGCCCATATATTACCGGATTACAAAATGGGAGAAATATTAATTGGCTTAAATGCAATTCGTAGTGGGGCCAGAGAAGTAGAGCTTAGTTCAATTCCATTGAATCGAAAAGATATTACCAAATCTCTCAATAGGTTAAGCAGTGCTGTCTATGTGATGATGTGTAGATATTTGTCTGGATACTATAATTAACGGAGGCCCATATGGATGAAGTTATTATTAAGAAAATCGTGAAAAAAGTCATAGAGGAAATAAGTCTAAGAGATAGGAATTGGCGGACAGTGCCTATAGAAGCTTCTGCAAGACATGTGCATCTTTCCATGGACGATGTTGAGCGACTTTTTGGAGAAGGCCATAGGCTTACACCGGCAAGAGATCTGTCACAACCGGGTCAATTTCTGTGTCAAGAACGGGTGACCATACTGGGTCCAAAAGGTTTATTCAAAAACGTTGCCATTTTAGGTCCGGAAAGAAAAGAGACTCAAGCGGAGATCTCGAGAACGGATGCCTTCAGTTTGGGCATTGATGCGCCGGTTCGGGAATCAGGTAAGATAGAAAAAAGCGCACCTATTTATTTATCAGTGGGTAAGAATATGATTCGGGCAGAAAAAGGGGCCATCGTTGCCAAACGACATGTTCATATGACACCGGAGAATGCTTTGGATTATGGCCTAAAAGATCAGCAAATAGTTGCTGTAAAAGTATTTAGTGATCGACCAATTATATTTGAAGATGTTGTTGTAAGGGTCCATGATCAATATAGTTTACATATGCATATTGATTTAGACGAAGCCAATGCTTGTGGCTTTTACGAAGGCATGAAAGGTCAAATACTTGTGGAAGAAGAGGTTTAAGGATGTTAGACATGACAAACTGTGAGTATTTAATATCTCAATTAGAAGCAACCATTCACAAGCCCAGAACCATGCAAGAGGGCGAAAAACTGCTCGTAGGTGTTGACCTTGGAACAGCATACATTGTCATCGTTGTTCTAGATCAAGACAAAAAGCCTGTGGCCTGTGAGATGGCGTTTTCCCAAGTCATAAAAGACGGTTTGGTTGTCGACTATGTTGGTGCTATGAATGTGGTTAAGCATCTAAAAGAAAAGATTGAGCAAAAGATTGGCACCAGACTTACAAAAGCAGCCATTGCTGTACCACCAGGGACAAGCGAAGGTGACAGCAAAACCCATATGTACGTTGTAGAGGGCGCGGGCATGGAAGTGACCAACATTCTTGATGAACCGACAGCGGCCAATTCAGTTCTTAATATTGAAAATGGTGTCATTGTTGATATTGGAGGGGGCACAACGGGTTTGTCCATCATAAAAGAAAATCAGGTCGTTTATGTAGCGGATGAAGCAACAGGCGGAACCCATTTGACCTTGGTTGTGGCGGGCAACTATAAGATTAAGTTTGAAGAAGCGGAACAGTATAAAACAGATCTAAGTAGGCAGCAGGAAATATTTCCGCTGGTAACACCGGTCATTGAGAAAATGGCGACAATCATCAATATCCATATTAGGAACCATGATGTCAAGGAAATATATCTTGTTGGCGGCACTTGCTGCTTAGATAAAATAGAAAAAATAATCGAAAATGTCACAGGCATAAGGACCATTAAGCCTAAGAATCCATTTTTAGTTACGCCTCTGGGCATTGCTATGAACTGCTAGGTATAAAGGATGTGAGCATATTGAACTTAGAATCCCTAGATGAAAAAAGTCTAATCGAAAGCATAACAAAAGAAGTGATGAAGAAGCTAGAAGAAAGAATCATGAAAAGTGAATTAGAAAGACCTATAAAGAAAGATAAGATTCTTGCAATAGCCATGTCAGATTATAAGGTTTTATATGAAGTTAATGATCAGTATGATGTAGATGATTTTGATGATGCCAAAGCATCTATAGATATAAGCCCCTATGATGTCATACTACTGGGTAGCATCAGTTACCAAGAACTTGTGCAGATATCTATGGGATTTGCAACCAGTAAGGTCACAATCATGGTTATTGAAGCCATATTAACAGGCAAAAAAATCTTTTTTGTAGAAGAAGGCAAAACCTACAGCAAATACGAAGATACAGCAAATACCAACTTTTACAACATGCTTAAAGGCTATGAAGATCAAGTAGAAACATTCGGAATAGAATGGATCAATGCAAATGAAATTGGACGTCGGCTACTGGATGTAAGAATGGAAAAGTTAGAAAAGATAGATAAATCAAAAATGTTAGAAGGAACATACATGCCTAAAGAAGATGATGTACATGAGAAAATCATAACTGAATCCATAGCAAAACAGTATAAAGAAAAAGGATTAAAGCGCCTGAGGATGAACAAGAACACCATAGTAACACCTTTGGCACAGGATTATCTAAGAGATCATAAAATAAAAATGATCACCACATAAACTCAAAACGGAGGAAGGCATTTATGATTGTAGGCAAAGTAATCGGAAATGTATGGGCAACTAGAAAAGATGAGAATTTGAATGGTCTGAAATTATTGGTCATAAAACCCTTGGATTATGCTTCGGACAAAGACCTTCCTACCTTTGTTGCTGCAGATAGCATTGGTGCTGGGATTGGAGAAACGGTACTGGTTGTAAATGGAAGCTCAGCCAGAATGGGTCTTGGAAGAAAAGATATACCTGTGGATGCCATTGTGGTTGGCATCATTGATACCGTGGATGTCTAGAAGGCAACAAGGGAAAGGAGGTGCTTGGCCATGGAGTTGTTAGATAAAATATATAATGCTGGCGTTGTAGGCGCTGGAGGTGCCGGTTTTCCAACACATATTAAGCTCAATTGCAAGGTAGAATACTTTATCATCAATGCGGTAGAATGTGAACCACTCATGCATACGGATAAATATATAATGCAAAACAAAGGCGAAGAAATTATTAAGGCGGTTGAAGAAATTGGAAAACATGTAGGTGCACAGCACTTGATCATTGCCATCAAGGAAAAAAATACCAAAGAAATTAAACACCTAAAAGCTATTATTGAAGCGTTGGATTCAAAAGTAACCTTATTTACCATGGGGGATTATTATCCGGCAGGTGATGAACAGATGATGGTTTATGAGATTACAGGTAAACCGATTCCAGAGGCAGGTATTCCCTTAGATGTAGGCGCTGTTGTATCCAATGTAGGCTCTATTGTGAACATCTATGATGCAATGATGGACAAGCCGGTTATAGAAAGATTCTTGACGGTGGCCGGAGATGTAAAGAACCCAACCATGATTAGGGTACCAGTCGGTATTTCTGTAAAAGCCTGTATAGAAGCGGCAGGTGGTTCGACTCTAAAGGAATATGCCATTATTATAGGTGGGCCTATGATGGGAACCATCATTGATGACTATGAGGCCGAAGCATTTCATATTAAGAAAATGGATGGATCCTTAATCGTCCTACCTAAAGATCATTTCGTAGTAGAACGAAAAAGAAAACCCATAGACAAAATCATCAATGAAACCAAAACAGCATGCATTCAATGTCGCTACTGCACAGACATGTGTCATAGATACCTACTAGGTCATGAACTAAGACCTCATAAGATCATGAGAAACATAGGTATGTCAGACCATGATGAAGCCATCATGAAGGAAGCCTTGCTATGTTGTGAATGTGGTATATGTGAAATCTATGCATGCCCTATGGGACTTTCCCCTAGATTGGTGAATGTACATGTTAAAAAAGAATTGTATAAAAAAGGCATTCGACCTGAAAAAGGAAGTCTTGATCTGGACGTTAGAGACATGATGGCCTATAGAAAAATTCCAAGTTATAGGCTTATATCAAGACTGGACCTGCACCAGTATTATGGTCAACCAATAGATGAACACAAAGATCTGACGACAGAGGAAGTTGTTATACATCTTAAGCAACATATTGGAAAACCGGCCACACCTACCGTTGCGGTTGGGGACATGGTAACCAAGGGGCAGATGATTGGTAAGGTAGAGAGAAATGAAATGGGTGCCAATGTTCATGCAAGCATTGATGGTACTGTTACAGGTGTAACTGAGAAAATAACGATAAAAAGTAATGGGGTGGTTTCATGATACGGACGATAGGGCTTATAGAGCTTAATAGCATTGTCAAAGGCATTGAGTCGGCGGATGCAATGATTAAGGCGGCTGAAGTGGATTTGATTCTAGCGAATGCCATATGTCCCGGTAAGTATATTGTGCTCATTTCCGGGGATGTGGGGGCAGTAAAAGCTGCTCTAGAAGCGGGAAAAGAAGTGGGGAAACAATACATTGTAGATGACCTTATATTGCCGAGTATTCATGCACAAATCATTAATGCCATCAATGGATCGACTCAAGTAGCTGAAGTGAATGCCATCGGTGCGATGGAGTTTTTTAGCATTGCCACCTGTATTGTGGCTGCGGATGCGGCAGCAAAAGCAGCAGCGATTAATCTCATTGAAATCAGACTTGGTTTTGCAATAGGGGGTAAATCATTTGTCACTTTCAGTGGGGATGTCAGTGAAGTTAAAGAGGCAATCGAAGCGGGTTCGACGATAGGTAAGCAAAATGGGATGCTATTAGCAAAAGTGGTCATTCCATCGCCTAGAAAAGAACTGTTTGAGAAACTCTTATAATTAGGAGGAAGAGCATGGGTAAAGTATTACTTACAAAAAACAATATTGATGCATATATTTCAAAGAACCAGTCAAAACTCTATGTGGATAAAAATATGATTTTGACTTCAGGCGCCCGGGATGTGATTAGAAACAAGGGTATTTCCATTATATATGACAAATCAAGGGAAGAAGAAGAAGAAGCAGAAGTAGAAGTAGAAGTAGTAGAAGGGACTTACGCTGATATGGAAATGATTACAAAAGCGGTTATAAGGATCTTAAGAGAGCAACATGGTATGACAGATACAGCACAAATAAAAGAAGTGTGTAATTTGATTTTAACAAAAATCAATAAAAATTAAAGGAGTGTAGAAAAATGGCGAGTTATGCATTGGGTATGATTGAACAAAAGGATTAGTAGGTTCCATTGAAGCGGCAGATGCAATGGTGAAGGCGGCAAAAGTAAGGCTAGTAGGCAAAGAAAAAGTGGGTCAATTAATATCCGTACATGTTATACCAAGACCTCATGAGGAAGTAGAACAAATATTACCAAGCTCAAATTAAACAACCTACAATTATGGTTAAAGGGTCAAAACTAAGTTTCACTAAATTCACATACCATATATAGATTACGTTAATGCATTCGTAACTATATATGGTATGCAAAAGTTCAACTATATAGTTTTGACGCCTTAACCAATTATAACTTAAATTTCTATGTATAAGGGAGGAAAAAAATGAGTATTAATGAGATTATTGTATACATCATGGTAATTTTTATGGTTTTAGGTGCATTAGACAAGATTATTGGCAATAAATTTGGTCTAGGTGAACCATTTGATGAAGGGTTTATGGCAATGGGCTCTTTGGCAATAGCTATGATTGGGGTCATATCTTTGGCACCTGTACTTGCAACCATACTATCACCTATAGTAACACCGGTTTATACTATGTTGGGTGCTGACCCTGCCATGTTTGCAACCACACTACTGGCCAATGACATGGGTGGTTACCCATTGGCGATGGAAATGGCACTTACAGAGGAAGCAGGACTTCTTGCAGGGCTAATACTAGGCGCAATGATGGGGCCTACAATAGTATTCTCAATCCCGGTTGCTCTAGGGATCATTCGAAAAGAAGATCACAAATTTTTGGCAACAGGGATATTGGCTGGTATGATTACCATACCCATCGGTGTTTTCTTTGGTGGTTTGGTAGCAGGTTTTGAAGTTGGTATGATTCTTAGTAACTTGGTTCCAATTATAATCGTATCTTTATTGATTGCGATAGGACTTTGGAAAATCCCCAATCGAATGATTAAAGGCTTTACTATATTTGGTCGAGGTGTAACCATTGTCATAACCATTGGTACAGCAGCAATTATTGTTGAGACATTGACCGGTATTGTTATTATTCCGGGAATGGCACCAATATCAGATGGTATTGAAGTTATCGGAGCGATAGCAATCATGCTTGCCGGTGCCTTTCCAATGGTATATGTCATTACAAAAGTATTTAAAAAACCATTGCTAAGAATGGGTAGATTATTAGGTATGAATGATGTTGCTGCCGCTGGTTTGGTAGCCACCCTTGCCAATAATATTCCTATGTTTGGATTGATGAAAGACATGGATGACAGGGGGAAAATACTCAACGTCGCTTTTGCAGTAAGTGCCGCGTTTGTCTTTGGAGATCATCTTGGTTTTACAGCAGGGGTTGCTAGAGAAATGATCTTCCCAATGGTTGTAGGTAAGCTTGTTGGTGGTATTACGGCCGTCATGGTGGCGATGATTATTGCAAATAAGATCCTTGGAAAATCTGGAACAGAAGAAAAGCCACAAAAAGTGGAGGCCTAGCATATGGGTAATATGGACAGCAAAATGATAGAAGAGATTGTTAGAAAAGTTTTGCAAGAAATGAGCAAAGGAGAACAAACGGACTTTATAAAAGAAATCGATAAGAGTGGTGTATCTGTCATTAAGACAGAAACCGTTCATCCTGGTAAATTTGACACAGGAAAAGACGGAGACAAAGTATACCTAAAAGATGTTTTGACTGTGAAGGAAAGTCCTAGATTAGGTTGCGGCGTGATGGAAATGGATGCATCCACCTTTGACTGGACCTTGAAGTATGATGAAGTGGATTATATCATTGAAGGTACCTTAGAGATCATCATCGGTGACCGTAAGATTACCGGAGAAAAAGGTGATATCATCTTCATTCCTAAAAACACGTCAATAAAATTCAGTGCACCCGGTCATACCCGGTTTCTATATGTTGTATATCCTGCTAATTGGGATGAGTTATAAAAAAAAAGTTTGCCTTGAAATGATCAGGGCAAACTTTTTTATAAAAGCTTTAATAGGGTAATGCTGGTCCCGTCATATTCAATAAGACCTTCATTTTTCATCTTTTGTAGTTCACGAGACAAAGAGGTGCGTTGAACGCCAATGCGTTCAGCTAGCGCCTTTTTTGATGAGCGTAATAGGATTCTGTTAGAACCTTGAAGTATATATTCGTTTTTTAGATAAGCCATCACGCTTTCACGTATTGTGCGATTGACATAATGCTTGATTCGATCACCAAGGAGCATGGCGTGATCGGATATATATTCCAGAAAAAGCTTTAAAAAGGTTGTGTTGCCCGAACATAGTTCAAATAAAAGTTCTTTTTGCAGAATCAGAAGTGTGGTTTCCGTTTTGGCGGTAACCGTCATGGGGTAATGAGGATTTTTTGAAAAAACCAGATTGCCGCCAAGTATATCATCTGGTAAGAGATTTGCAATGGTCATAAGGTTACCGGATTCATCAATGCGTTCGACAACCACCTGGCCACTTAGTATGAGTTCAGCGCAAATACAAAAATCCCCTTCAAAATGTATGACTTGATCTTTACTATAGGGTATGATTTTCATTGTTTGATGATGAAGGCTTTCTAGGAGGTATTCTTTTGGAATGGCCTTAAGAAGCGTATAATTATTTTTATGATCAAGTAAATTTTTCATATAAAACCTTTCCTATCGAACCGTTCAGAAATATGAGCAGAGCTCATAACGAAGCGAAGCTTCTTTTCTTGTGTCACCTTGGTAACGCCATTCTTTTTTCTTTTATTATATACTTAGTGTAAAAGATTGAAAAGGAGATTCTCATGGATAGGATAAGGTGGTGCATTGTGAAATGAAAAAAATAAGGATAATGAGTCAAATTATATTCTTAATCTTTTTCTTATTTGTTATTGTCAATGAAAATATGGTCTTGTGGTTAGGTATTTTTTTACTGAGTTTACTAGGTGCTGCAGTCTTTGGACGTTTTTATTGTGGTTATATATGTCCTATGAATACATCTATGGGTATCACAGCAAAACTTGCCAAGAGATTAAATTGGCAGACGAAATCTGTACCAAAAGTATTAAAGAGCAAGATTCTACCTTGGATTGTCTTAGTTCTGATGATTGCAACGATGATTGTTTCAAAAAGAGTTTTACAGCTAGAATTGCCCATTTTATTGATTCTAATGGCCATGTCCATTTTGGTTACACTAAGACATCAAGAATATGTGTTCCATAATCATGTCTGTCCTTATGGGGCTTTACTAAGCCTAACAGGAAAAGGAGCAAAGTATTCTACAAAAGTGGATACGGCTCAGTGCATAGGGTGTAAAAAATGTGAAAAGGTTTGTCCTTCTTTGGCTGTCAAAGTGGAGAATCTAACAAAGGTGGCCAAAATCGATCCTGCTTTATGTCATCAGTGTCAAGCTTGTACTCTAATATGTCCTACAAAAGCCATTTGTTATAAGTAAATGGGTTTACGAACACGTATAATGATATAATAAAATTGACACTATTTATATAGGTAACATAGGATACAGAATAGAATTGTTAATTAACATATACGGTTAAGGCGTCAAAACTATATAGTTGAACTTTCACCTACCATATGTAGTTATGAAAGTATCAACGTAATCTACATATGGTAGGCGAATTTAGTGAAACTTAGTTTTGACCCTTTAACCA
>NZ_JCBCDA010000070.1:0-15767 GCF_059865615.1 Petrocella sp.
GCCTATTAGTCCAAGAGCCAAGCTGACAAAGACACCTGAAAGAAGGGCGTTATAAGCAAGCTTGTGAAACTCACCTTGTGCATTTTCTCCTAAAGCAATAGAGGATAGAGTGGTGGTGCCACTGCCTATACCGGAACTTAATACAAAGTATTAAAGAGCAAACCGATACTGGAAGGAATCGCGATGCGTTTAATATGCTCCATAATGGGACCACGAGTCAAATCTGTTTCGGACATAAAACCACCCACCCACCTATCGATGATAACTATTATCAATTTAGTATATCATAATGTAGGTATGAACGTCACCATATATTTTTAGAATACAAGATATAATTATGTTATAATATGGTTAATAAAAAGAAAGAGGTGTTTATATGTACGGAGCTATAGAAGCAGGTGGCACCAAATTTGTGTGTGCGGCTGTGGATGAAGAAATGAATATCTTAGATCAAATGACAGTACCGACCATGGAACCGGAAAAAACCATGAAAGAAGTTATAGGATTTTTCAAGAAAAATCCTGTTAAAACCATAGGAATAGGCGCATTTGGTCCAATTGAGATTAGTCCAAATAAAGAAAATTATGGACAGGTTTTGAACACGCCAAAGTTAGCATGGCGTTGGTTTAATATGTATAAAGAATTAACTGCAGCTTTAAATATACCAATCAAGATAGATACAGATGTGAACGCAGCAGGTCTTGGCGAATATAAAGAAGGACATGGTGTTGGTAAGAGAAGTGTTTTATATATTACAATCGGTACTGGCGTTGGAGCAGGATTTGTACTAAATGGTGAGACTTTATTCGGATTGACCCATCCGGAGATGGGGCATATATTGGTTAGACAAAATAAAGAAGACGTCTTTAAAGGGAATTGTCCAACCCATAACAATTGTCTTGAAGGCCTTGTATCCGGACCGGCCATAGAGGCAAGACTTGGTATCAAAGGGCATGAGCTTGGTGAAGATCATATTATATGGGATTATGTTGCAGATTATATTGGCCAAGCCCTTATGACTTATAATCTCATATTATCACCGGAAATCATACTGATTGGTGGTGGCGTTGCACAGCAAGCCCATCTTTTCCCTAAAATCAGAGAAGCATTCAAAAAGCATATGAATGGTTATATTGATCATGAAATCATAAAAGGTACTCTAGAAGAATATATTCAATATCCAAAACTGGGGCAAAAAGCTGGTTTAGTGGGCTCTATTTACTTGGCTAAAGAGATAGCATTACAAAAATAAAGTATAGATACATATTTATTGAAGGCTATTTTCAGCTATTTTGACAACATCTTGCCAATCAAGCAGTTTGCCTCTACCGATATCACCGCAGGCCAGATGTCCTTGTTCAGTTTCCAAAACTCTATATCCATAGGCGGATAGTTTATGGATATTATCTTTTAGTATAGGATTCTCCCACATATTGGTATTCATAGCGGGTGCGATTATAACCGGCGCAGTAGTAGCCATGATGGTCGTGGTCATCATGTCATCAGCTATACCACATGCTATCTTGCCGATAATATTTGCTGTAGCAGGTACAATTAAGAATAAGTCAGCTTTTTTTGCCAACTGGATATGCTTGGTGTCCCACTTATCGATGGGATTAAACATATCTATAACCACTGGATTATGAGATAAAGACTGAAAAGTTAAAGGCCCAATAAACTCAGTGGCATTTTTTGTCATAATCACATGGACATCATAATCTTTTTTGCATAGAGCATTAACAATTTCTATTGCTTTATAGCTAGCGATACCACCGCAGACACCGACGAGGATTGTTTTCATATAGATAATCTCCTTAATTTTAAGGTTTAGGTTGAGAAAAGGTAGTCTTTTAAGGAATTAGCAATTTCTTCTTTAGTGAAACAGGTGTCGATTACCTTGCCGTTTTTAATGATAAAAGCTTCATGGTTTTCACCATGAATGGAAGTGAGATTATTGGCAACCACTAATTCACACCGGCTGGTTAAAGCCATCATGTTTGCCGTTTGAAGCAAATATTCTTCAGGTGCGTCATGAAGAAGCTTAAACCCAATAAGTCGCGTGTTTGGGCTTATTTTTTTCACTTTTTCAATAAGCTTAGGTGTCTGGCTTAGTCTTAGATAGAGACTTTCGGAAGATACAATTTTATTACATTTATCCAATTGATGATATGAGCTATTTCTCAAAATAGTAAGAACATCATCCAATTGGACTTCCTGAGAATCGGCATTTTTTTGTTCGATCAAGTCCAGTAATTCTGTAGCCAATTGGGTTTCGGTTTGGATTCTTGACACATAGTAGTCAGATACAGCCATACAATGAATCATAATATCAATTTTTTTTGATGTGAAAAGTTCAGATAATATCTGATCTACACTTTGGGTATCAGTTACAGAGTACAATTGGTGTGGGCTTTCAATTTTTGGTAATTGTGCATTTTTTGCAGCAACATAATCAATAAGTATTGGATTATGGTGACCGTGGATAACTTCTACTAAAACGTTATAGATTTTACTGGCGAGTAATCCGGTACTTGTATTTGTGATTTTCCTTACTGGATCAATTTTTTCACTTGTGCCGCCAGCAGTAATGATAATATTCATAACACACCTTAATCCCTATGACCATGGGCCTCTCTATATTTTGTATTTACGATACGATTGTGTGGATCCAATTGAACAATGGTTGGGTTATATTGACGCGCTTCTAAAGGTTGCAGTAAGGCGTAAGTAATGATGATGATCAAATCACCAGGTTGTACCATTCTGGCAGCAGGCCCATTTAAACATACAACACCACTATGTGGGGCGCCAGCAATAGTATAGGTTTCAAACCTTGCACCGTTATTGACATTAACAATCTGTACTTTTTCACCTATTAGAATTCCGCTGGCCTCAAGCAATGCCTGATCAATGGTGACGCTCCCTTCATAATGTAAGTTGGCCTCAGTAACCGTTGCTTTGTGAAGTTTAGACTTTAGCATGGTAATCAACATTAAGCACCACCTTCTAAGACAATATTATCAATCAACCTTGTTTTACCGAAGAAAACAGCAATAGCCACAAGTGTTTTTTTGTGAACGGTTTCTATACACTCAAGGTCATCATAGCCAAGAATCTCAATATAATCTATTTTTCCTAAGGTTAAGTTACGAAGGACTTGAGTTAACGTATTCTTTAATGAGGACACATCCCGAATCCCTAGAGCATATTTCTTCTGTACCTCCATTAAGGCTTGATATAAATAAATAGCTTCATTACGTTCTTTATCGTTTAGATAGGTATTTCTTGAACTTAGAGCTAAACCATCTAACGCCCTAACTGTAGGGCAGGTTACTACCTCAAGACCCATATGTAGGTCTTTAATCATGCGTTTGAGTAGGATTACCTGTTGAGCATCCTTTTCTCCTAAGTATATTTTTTGTGGTTTTATAATATTTATTAAAAGTGCAACAACAGTTGTTACGCCTCTAAAATGTGTAGGTCTAGATGCACCACATAGTTTATTAGTCAAAGTATCATCTACAATGACATGGGTAAAATGTCCATGTCCATAAATTTCAAATACAGAAGGGGAAAAAACATAGTCAGCACCTGCAGACGTAGCTAGCACATAGTCTTTATCTAGGTTTCGTGGATAAACATCATAATCTTCATCAGGTGCAAATTGAGAAGGATTAACAAAGATACTTACAACTACAAGTTTATGATGTTTTCTCGCAGTTTTTATAAGAGAAAGATGGCCATCATGTAAGGCGCCCATGGTAGGCACGAAACCGATATTGCTTTTGTTGCTTAATATTAGTTTCATTTTTGCTATTGAATCAATCAGCATTGGAAACCTCCTGCTCGGACAGATTAAGAACTTCTTTTTGTTCCTTATAGGTATGGGCTGGCTCAGGGAAAAACTGTTTGTGTACATCACGAATATAATCTTTAACCGCTGTCTGAATCAAATCACCAAGATTTGCATAATGCTTTACAAACTTAGGGGAATGTTCGGTGTACATACCAAGCATATCATGGGAAACGAGAATTTGACCGTCGCAATGGACCGAAGCTCCAATACCAACCGTAGGAATATGCAGCTCTTGGCTAATGCGTTGAGCCAGATGCTCCGGAATGCCTTCTAAAACAATGGCAAAGACACCAAGGGATTCTAGTGATTTAGCATCTTGAATTATTTTTTGTGCTTCTTCAGGTAGATGACCTTGAACTTTAAAGCCGCCGAGTTGATGGATAGATTGTGGCGTCAATCCAATGTGACCCATAACGGGTATTTGAGCCTTCAAAATGCTTTTAACTTGAGGTAATATATCACACCCCCCCTCGAGTTTGACAGCATGTGCTCCGCCTTCTTTAATCAATCTACCTGCATTAGTGACGGCTTCCCGACAGGATATGTGATAAGACATAAAAGGCATATCACTAATAACCATAGCATGTTGAGTACCTCTTACGACGCAAGCTGTATGGTAGATCATGTGATCCATGGTTACACTTAAAGTGTTTTTATAACCTTGGTGAACCATACCTAGAGAATCACCAACAAGAATAGCATCTATACCGGACTGGTCAAGAAGCTTTGCCATAGTATAATCATATGCGGTTAAAAGTGTTAATTTTTTTACTCCTTTTGCAGATTTGAAATCTAAAATCGAAAATCGTTTCATAAAAAAAACCCTTTCTCGACCTATAGGTGAAAAAAGGCATGATAAATCAAACTGTACCTTATCACACTTAGTCTCTGTCCATAGGATCAAAGCTATGTTATAATGGTGGATAGAAGCAAAAATAGAATTGTATAATAAGTTTTAACCCTTATCATACTATTATATAATAAGGTATACGTAATTACAAGTGTATATACAAAAACTACAGTAAATTTGTTATAATTATAGAAAATACAGTATAATAAAAGCAACAAGTCTAGGTTTACGCTTTATAGAAATAATGCTATAATTAGAGTCGATTAAACTGAGCATAGGAAGAGAGAATAATGTAAAGATGAACATCTATGACATCGCCAAATTGGCAGGGGTCTCCCATACAACAATTTCCCGTGTGATTAACAATAAGCCAGGTGTTAAACCGGAAACGCGAGACAGAATCATAAGAATCTTGGATGAGAATGCTTATATACCCAATAGCTTTGCCAGAGGGCTTGCAAATGCTGGTAATAAGATTATTGGCATTATTGTAATTGATGTAAGAAACAACCATCATATCAATACGGCTTTTCACATTGAAGAAGAATTTTCTAAATATGGCTATATGAGCATTATAGGTGGCTGTGGTCTTGATAATAGTAAACAAGAAGCTTATCTTAGAGCTATGGCAGGTCGTAATATTGATGGGCTGGTGCTTATTGGATCAAGGTTTCAGAATGATATTACCAAAAGATGTATTCAAAAATACTTTCATGACAAGCCGGTAGTCATAGCCAATGGTCAACTAGACCTCGAAAATGTCTGTGGTGTTGTTGTTGATGAAAGAAAAGCCGTATCAAATGTTGTGGACTATTTGGTATCTAAAGGCCACAAGGAGATTGCTTTTATGAATGACTATGTAACTTATAGTGCCCATAATAAACAAGAGGGGTTTATTGATGGTATAAGAAAAAATCATATTATGTTTAATGAAAGCTACATCAGACATATAAAAACCGATCAAGTTAACAGCCAGATGGAGACAGAAAAATTCCTTAAAAGAAACCAAGGCGTAACCGCTATTATTTATAGTGAAGATATTATGGCCGTAGGTGGGGTAAAGGCATGTAAACATTTGGGCTTAAAAATACCAGAAGATATTAATATAATAGGGTTTAATAATTCAATCTATGCAGAAATTAGTACACCTAAAATATCCAGCATTGACAACCGAATTAATGACATGGGTGCATATTGTACCAAAGCCTTATATGCTATGTTGCAAGGTGAAAAGACAGAACGTACTTATAACATTATGCCTATATTTGACATAAAAGAGTCTACGAATTAAGCGTAATGAATAAAAAAATTAAAAATAGATTGACGATGTGAGATTAGTATGTTATTATTTAACCAATAGTTGTTAGCGGTAACATAATATCTGTACAATTTGACGTTAAAACTTTGTGGTTAGTGTTTTATTTTTTTTCAACAATGTTAGCGCTAACATAAAAGAAATTAATAAGACTATTTTACAAAATATTTTTTTAACAGATATGTTAGCGCTAACATACGATTAGTAATTAATTTATTTATGAAAGGAATTATATATGATTTGCTCATCGATTTATTCATCATTCGACACAGATTTATACTCCAAAATCATTAAGGACGCGGTATCGTTTTTCAAAGATTCGGATATTGGCAACATGACGCCGGGAGAATACGAGATTGACGGCAGAAATATCTACTATCAAATCATTGATATGACAACAAAAAATATTGAAGACGGCCGTCCGGAAGTTCACAGGAAATACATTGACATACAATTTTTATTTAAGGGAAAAGAAAGTATAGGTTATGTTGATGACCATGGTAAGAATCAAGTGGACCAGAACCTACTTGAAGAAAGAGATTTGTTGTTTTATAAAGATGTTTCGGACATGACAATGATAGCTATGAAGCCGGGTGATTTCTGTGTGTTTTTCCCTAATGATGTTCACATGCCAGGTTGTATGCGAGAAGCAAATATGCTAATCAGAAAAGTTGTTTACAAAGTCAATTATGATTATTATAAAAATTCGAACTAAAAGGAGGTAGATGATGAAAGAAGTGAATTGGGGTATGATTGGCTGCGGTCAAGTCACTGAGGTTAAAAGTGGACCGGGATTATACAAAGCAAAAAATTCGAATCTTCTAGCAGTATATAATGATGATTATAATAGAACACTTGATTACACAAAACGTCATGGTATCAAAAAGGCTTATGAAGATATTGAAGATTTACTGAATGACTCAGATATTGATATTATCTATATAGCAACGCCGCCAAAATTTCATAAAGAGTATGCTATTAAATGTTTAAAGGCCAACAAGATTCCATATATTGAAAAACCGGTAGCAATGAACCTTGAGGAGTGCTTAGAGATTAAGACATTATCAGAAGCATTAAACATACCGGTTTACGTTGCTTTTTACCGAAGAGGCATGGAAAAATTTATAAAAATCAAAGAATTATTAGATGAAAAAGCAATTGGCGATATCAGATATGTATATGTAACTCAGATTATGAAAGTAGAAGACAGCGAGCTGACTAAGGCGCGTTTACCTTGGCGTGTCATTCCGGAAATCTCTGGTGGTGGTAAGTTTTTAGACATGGGTGTTCATGTCATGGATTGTTTGGAATTCTACTTTGGTGAGATGGAAAATATGCAAGGCATCGTAGAGAATAAAGGTGGTTATTATGATGCAGATGATACAGTTGTGGCAACTTTTAGATTTAATAACGGTATTATTGGTTCAGGCACATGGTGCTATGTAGCGGATCAAGAGATTAATGAAGTGCAAATTGTTGGAGATCAAGGCCGCATTCTTTATGATGGACTATCCGGTAAAAGTTTTACACTCATAAAAGATGGTGTTGAAGAAACTTTTGAGTTTGAAGAGTTTGATCATGTGGCAATGGCTTATCAGCAAGCAATTGTTAATGAATTAATAGGTAAAGAAAAAAGTTATGCTAATTTTGATGAAGCCATTAACCTAGTAAAAATGACAGACATGCTGTTAAGCGACTACTATAAAAGGAGTGCTAAATAATGTTAAGAATAAAATATGATGAGATGGTAAAAACTTTTGAAGCCATCTTACTAAAAAAAGGTTTCAAACCTGAAACAGCCAGAAAAAGTGCAGAGAATTTTGCCGATAACAGTGTAGATGGTATCTATTCTCATGGAGTTAATCGCTTTCCTAGAGTAATATCGTATATTGACAAAGGTTACATTAAAGTGGACGCAGAACCAACTGTAGAAGGCAGAATGGGCGGTTTTGAGCGTTGGAATGGTAATCTAGCTATGGGAAATACCAATGCAGTTAGTGCCATGGACAGAGCGATTGAACTTGCAAAAGAGTCTGGCATAGGTATTGTAGCTCTTGGTAATACGAATCACTGGATGCGTGGCGGTACCTTTGGATGGCAAGCAGCTGACGCTGGTATGATTGGTTTATGCTGGACCAATACCATGCCTAATATGCCGGCTTGGGGCACCAAAGATCGAAACATTGGGAACAATCCTTTTGTTATGGCTATACCAAGGAGTAATAAAGAACATGTGGTTGTAGATTGCGCTATGGCACAATTCTCTTACGGTAAGATCGAAGAAACTAAGTTCAAAGGTCAGCAACTCCCTGTAGTTGGTGGATTTGATACAGAAGGTAAAGCAACAACAGATCCTGTTGAGATTGAAAAAACGTGGCGTGTGTTACCAATTGGATTTTGGAAAGGTTCAGGATTATCCATTGCCTTTGACCTTATTGCAGCAGTACTATCCGGTGCGAACTCAACAACGGCCATAGGTAAAAAATATGAAGATGAATACGGATTATCTCAAATATTCATTGCCATCGATCCGACCCATATGAGCAGTGTCAACATAACAGATGCTATTATTGAGGAAGTTATTGATGACATAAGACAATCAGAAAAAGCAGAAGGTTGTAATCAAATATTCTATCCTGGTGAAATGGAAATCAACACAAGAAGAGACAACCTTGAAAACGGTATTCCGGTTCTTGAAGACATATGGAACACAATCACAGCGCTGTAGGTATTTATTTCTAGCTTTGTAATCAAAGTTAAGAAACAAATATAGGTTAAAGTATCAAAATTGACACGATAACCATAATAAAAATAGGAGGAAAGAAAATGAAAAAATTATTATCCATGTTATTAGTAGCAGCATTAATCATGAGCTTGGCGGGATGTGCAAAAGAAGTGGCACCAAGCAATGAGACAGGATCAACAGAGGCAGAAATTACAGGGGAAGCAACAGAGACAGAAGCAACACCAGCAGAAGTCATCACACTTCGTGTGGCGCACAACCAAACATCATTAGATAACCCATACCAGTTCGGACTCAACAGATTTGCAGAAGAAATTGCAAGATTATCCGGTGGCACCATTGTAGCTGAAGTATACCCCGGAACGCTGGGTACCAATGAAAATGAATTGGCGATGAAATTAACAACCGATTCAGTAGATATGGTGGTTGCATCACCAGGATTTATGGCGGGTACAGGCGTACAAGAATTTGATCTTCTATCCCTACTCTATTTATTTGACAGCTTTGATCACTGGGAAACTACTATTGATGGTGAGTTTGGTGAGACCATGAAAGACCTTATCGTTGAAAAAACCAACAATGACTTTAAAGTGGTCGGTTATTATTCATCCGGCGTAAGAAACTATTATGGTAAGAAGCCAATCACAGTGCCATCAGATGCAGCTGGACTTAACATTAGGTTACAAGGTTCTCCGGTTCAACAAGCATTCTGGAAAAATGCTGGTGCAAACCCAATTAGTGTAGGCTGGGCAGAGCTATATCAAGCCCTTAACACAGGCACCGCGGATGCAGCAGAAAATGATCACACCAACATGATGTTACAAGGTCATCATACAACGCCAAATGGTAAGTATACATCATTAACCTATCATGACTACACAACGAGATTATTACTTATGAACGGACATGCCTTTGACAAATTCACTGAAGAACAACAAGGTTGGATTCTTGAAGCTACGCAAGCATCCGTTGAAGAAGAAAGAGCCGTCACTTATAGAATGTTAGAGGAATCTAGAGACAAGATTATCGCAGATGGCGGAGAAATCAACGAAGTTGACTTAAACGCGTTCAAAGAACTGGCACTACCGATTCAAGACCAATATGCAGAAGAAAATAACCTACAAGATTTATTGGAATTAACCAGAAAATAATGTTTTAAACAAACTCAACTTTCCTATGAGATTTCTGACTTTTTAGTCTGTGGATTATAATCATAAAGAAATCTTATAATTGGAAAGTTGAGTCATTACTTAGGGTTATGTCTAAGTAGCCTTTAGTTTTTGAAAGGGAAAAGTGATGATTGATAAAATTGCGAAAACAGTGCAGAGCATCGAGATTTTTTTTGGAACACTTTTTATCAGTATATTTTTCATAACGATTGTTATTCAGGTTTTTAGTAGGTACCTTGGCATTACCGTGAGTTGGACAGGCGAAGTGGCCATGTATTCCTTTACATGGGCGGTTTTTTTAGGTGCAGGCGCCATGACATACGAAGACAAGCACTTTGCATTCACCTCTCTTAGGGACCGAGTAACAGGGAAGAAAAGAGAAGCGTTAAACATCTTCTTATATTTGATTGTAATGAGCTTCACTTTGGCGATACTTTATTATGGTGTAATCATAACCATGAAGTTCTGGAACTATAGATGGATTGATATACCCAAAATGCGAATGGGCTATACATGGTTATGTGTACCAATACTTGGCGGGACAACCACCTTGTACTGTATCAACCACATTGTAACTTATGTAAAAAGATTAAGGATGGAGGTGTAGAAAATGACACAAGTTTTACTGATTGCAATGTTTGTAATCTTTATTGCCATTGGTGTACCGATATCCTATGTAATTGGTATTGTAGCTTTTGCCGGCGTATTGTTGATACCCAACCTTGGCGGTATTGTTGTCTTTATGAAAATGTTTACAGGATTAAGCTCCTTCGTACTGCTTGCAATACCGTTATTTATACTGGCAGCGAATTTAATGAACCATGGTTCCATATCAAAAAGATTGATTGATTTTTCAAACGCCCTTGTAGGGCACAGGCGGGGTGGGTTGGCCCATGCCAATATTATGGTGTCCATGATTTTTGCCGGCGTATCCGGCTCTTCTCAAGCAGATACAGCGGGTGTAGGTAAAGTATTGATCCCTAAGATGGAAGAAAGTGGTTATGATAAAGGCACAGCCGTCGGTGTCACAGCGGCCTCATCAACCCTAGGTAGTATCATACCCCCAAGTATAACCATGGTTGTATTTGCAGGTATTGCTAATGTATCAACAGGAAAACTCTTCTTAGTTGGGCTCGCCCCAGGTATCGTACTAGGACTTTCCATGATGTTCATGGTCTATCTCATCAGTAAAAAAAGGAATTTCCCAAGGTATGAGAAAGTCACACTAAAAGAAACCTTCAAATTATTTTTAAGTAGTTTTCCCGCTTTACTCACTCCGGTTATCATCATCGGTGGTATCGTAACAGGTGCCTATACAGCAACAGAAGCTGCAGCATTTGCATGTGTCTATGCCCTAATTATTGGTATGTTTGTGTACAAAACCATAAAAGTAAGAGATCTGCCGGATATCATCAAGCAGACCTTAAAGTTAAGTTCCCTCTCTTTATTTGCCTTGAGTACAGCCAATGCATTAGGTGAGCTGTTAGGGTATTATAATGTATCCACCAAAGCAGCCAGCTTTTTTGCACAGATACCAGGTGGTGCACCGGTGTTTATGTTGGTGGTGGTTGCGTTTTTCTTATTCATTGGTACCTTTATGGACGCTGTCCCTGCTATGATACTATTTGTACCTGTTATTTTACCGGGTGCATTGGCCCTTGGTGTTGACCCAACCCATCTTGGATTAATTGTGGTTATGACATTGGCCCTTGGACTGGTAACCCCACCTTACGGTTTGTGTCTTTTAATTGCAGGCTCCATCTCAAATCTTGATTTGGAATCATCCTTCAAAGGTGTGTTGCCCTATTTCATAATTGCTTTGGTGATGCTCATCATAATGGCGGTATTACCGGATGTGGTCATGGCTATTCCGAAGATAATCAGTCCTAACTATTTTTAACATATGTAAAGGAGAACTATGAAAGCAATACTTATAAAAGAACCTCATAACATAGAGGTAACAGAAGTAGAAATGGAACAATTAAAAAGTAAAAAGGATGTCCTAATAAAAGTCAAAGCTGGTGGTATATGTGGATCCGATATGCATGGTTACCATGGAACATCCCCTTTTATTAACTATCCGGTTGTACCCGGTCATGAATTTGCTGGTCTTGTAACAGAGGTAGGTGAAGAGGTGAAAAATCTTAAAGTTGGAGATCATGTTAGCGTCGATCCGGTTATCAGTTGTGGCATGTGCTATGCATGTAAGAGTGGACGCTATAATGTGTGTTCAGATTTAAAAGTACGTGGTGTCCATGTAGATGGTGGTTTTAAAGAGTATGTTTCTATACCGGAAAAAGCGTGCCACAAGATTAACAAGGACATTCCTTGGGAAGTAGCCTGTCTTGTTGAACCTTTTACCATTGCATCACAATCATTATCTCGAGGTGGTATAAATAAAAATGATATTGTTTTTATTGCCGGTGCCGGCGCTATTGGATTAACGATATTGCTAACGGCTAAAAGCGAAGGTGCCACTGTTATAATTTCGGATATTTCAGATGCCAAATTAGAAAGAGCAAAAGCCGTTGGTGCAGATTATACCATTAATAGTTTAAACACATCGCTAGAAGCCTTTATTGAGGCCCATGAATCCATTGAAGGAATAACATTGGCACTTGACGCTGTGGGTCATCCAAGTATAATTGAAAGTATATTACCTAGTATGTTACCGACAGGTAGGGTCGTATTACTTGGATTTTTAAAAGCACCATCCAACTTAATACAAATGGAAGTGACAAAAAAAGAACTGGATATTAAAGGTTCGCGCTTAAGTTGTAACAAGTTCTCGGTTGTTGTAGATTGTATAGAGCAAGGACTTTTTAACCCTAAAAAAATTATATCTCATAACTTTGAGTATACAAAGGTTGAAGAAGCCATTGATTTGTTAATCAATAAGCCGGATGAATGCTGTAAAGTAATATTAAACTTTGACTTAGAAGAATAAAAGGAGGATTACCAATGAAGATGACATGGAGATGGTATGGCGTAGGTAATGATGACATTACTTTAGACCATATTAGACAGATTCCAGGCGTCATGGGTGCTGTTTGGTCATTACATGACAAAGTGGCCGGTGAAGTATGGGAAATGGAACGGATACAGGAAGTTGCAGACGTTCTGGCCTCAAAGAATTTCAGTCCCGCAGTTGTTGAGAGTGTGAATGTACATGATGATATTAAGATGGGGCTACCATCTAGGGACCATTATATAGATATCTATATTGATACCATTCGTAAGTTGGCAAAAGTGGGCGTAAAAGTTATTTGTTATAACTTTATGCCGGTATTTGATTGGACACGTACAGACTTATATAAAGAACATCCGGACGGATCCAATGCATTATTTTATGAAAAAGCGCTCGTTGAGGGTGCCACTCCAAAATCTATTGTTGACCGAATTCTTGAGGGTGCCGGAGAAAAAACCATGCCGGGATGGGAGCCGGAACGTCTGTCTCATCTTGAACAACTCTTTGAAGGTTACAAGGAGATTACTGAAGATGTTTTATTTGACAATCTTAAGTATTTCTTAGAAAGAATTATACCGGTTTGTGAAGAAGAAGATATCAAAATGGCCATACATCCGGATGATCCACCATGGCCGATATTTGGTTTGCCAAGAATCATCAGAAGTAGAGAACATATTCAGAAATTTTTAAGCTTAGTCGACAGTCCATATAACGGATTAACCCTATGTACAGGTTCTCTTGGACCAAATAAGCTTAACGATATTCCAAGTATTATTAGAGAATTTGGTAGCCGTATCCATTTTGCTCATGTTAGAAATGTTAAAGTTTTTGAAAATGGTGACTTTATTGAGACCTCTCACAGATCTTGTGATGGTAACGTGGATATTGTTGAAGTCATGAAGGCATACCATGATATCGGTTTTGAAGGCTATATGCGTCCGGATCATGGTCGTCATTTGTGGGGTGAGGAGAAGCATTGTCGTCCGGGATATGGATTATATGATAGAGCTCTTGGTGTCATGTATTTGCTTGGTATATGGGATACTCTTGAAAGCGGGGTGAAATAATGAAGTTAAATATAAGTGCATTAGAACATGCTTCTAAATGGGAAGCAATGGATGTCAGATTACCTAACTTTGATATACAAAAGGTAAAAGAAAACACAGACAAAACACCTAAGTGGGTTCACTTTGGCGCCGGTAATATTTTTAGAGGTTTCGTGGCAAAATGCCATCAGCAACTTCTTAATGAAGGGCTTGAAGAAACAGGAATTATAGCCATTGAGACTTTCGATTTTGAAGTAATTACTAAAGTGTTTAATCCGTCGGACAATCTGGCATTGGTCGTTCTTATGAACAGCGATGGGAGCTTTGACAAGACGGTTGTGGCCAGCATCGTGGAAAGTATGACCTCAGAAAGCAAAAATCTTCAGAGACTGACGAAAATATTTGAAGCACCCAGTTTACAGATTGCCAGTTTCACTATAACAGAAAAAGGCTATGTTTTGAAGGATTTTTCAGGCAATTATTATCCTTTTGTACAGGTAGACTTAGACCGCGGTCCAGCGTATGCAACCCATGCTATGAGTGTTGTTACAGCCCTTTTGTACAAACGTTATCAAAAGGGGGCAATGCCCATGACCTTATTGAGCATGGATAACTGTGCCAATAATGGTGACAAAGTAAAAGATGCGGTTACTATCATTGCAAAAGAATGGAAAAAAAATGGTTTTGTTGAAGAAGGTTTTGTAGCATATGTTGAAGACGAAAATAAGGTGACTTATCCTATATCTATGATTGATAAAATAACACCTAGACCTTCAGATATTGTCAAAGCAGCTCTTATAGAGGAAGGTATGGAAGGCATGGATATAGTTGTAACCGCTAAAAACACCTACATGGCACCCTTTGTTAATGCAGAGGTGAGTGAATACTTGGTTATAGAGGATAAATTCACCAATGGTCGACCTAAACTTGAAAAAGCAGGTGTACTTTTCTGTGACCGCGCAACAGTTAATAAGGTGGAAACTATGAAAGTGACAACCTGCTTAAATCCCTTGCATACAGCCCTTGCCGTAACCGGTTGTTTATTGGGTTATGAATTGATTGCAGATGAAGTCAAAAGTCCTATTCTCAAAAAACTGATTGAGACCATAGGTTATATAGAAGGTTTACCGGTTGTGACAGACCCTATCATTCTATCACCCAAAGCCTTCATTGATGAAGTGGTCCATGTTCGTTTTGCAAATCCTTTTATTCCGGATACACCGCAAAGGATTGCAACCGATACATCCCAAAAAGTGGGCATACGTTTTGGTGAAACCATTAAGTCATATGTAGAAGATTCATCATTAGATCCTACAAGCTTAGTAGGCATACCACTTGCTATTGCCAGTTGGTGTCGTTATCTAATGGGTATTGATGATCAAGGAAATACTTTTGAGCTCAGCTCAGACCCTATGTTAGAAACATTAAAAGAGACAATCGATACAGTGGAGATGGGTGATGCCTCTGCTGACCTAAGTCCGATTTTGAGCAACCAAGAGATTTTTGGGTTGAATTTATACGAAGTAGGACTAGGAAATAAGATTGAAACTATGTTTGTAAGTATGTTACAAGGTCCTGGCGCTGTTGAGAAAACATTACAAGATTATTTGAAATAAATAATAAGGTGTCAAATCAAACAATATATGTCAATGTGTTGATAAAAATTTATCAACACATTGACATTGACATTAAAATATTAAGATGCTATAATTATTCCATCGAAAAACAATTGAATAGTTCCTTCAGGGCAGGGTGTAATTCCCGACCGGCGGTAAAGTCCGCGAGCCTACTTAGGCTGACTTGGTGTAATTCCAAGACCG
>NZ_JCBCDA010000159.1:0-3921 GCF_059865615.1 Petrocella sp.
GGCCCATTCATGGGATGGCGATTGGTACCTTAGAGCCTTTTATGATGATTATAGTAAGTTGGGTTCAAAAGAAAACGCTGAATGCCGAATTGACTCCATCAGTCAGTCTTGGAGTGTGATATCAAAAGGTGCACAAAAAGATAGGGCTGAAGTTGCAATGCAATCAGCTGTACGATATCTGGTCAGAGAAGAAGACGGTATTTCCCTACTACTTGCACCACCGTTTGATAAAACAGACAAAAACCCGGGGTATATCAAAAATTACTACCCAGGGATTAGGGAAAATGGAGGTCAGTATACCCATGCATCGGTGTGGCTGGCTATTGCCAGTACGATGATACGTGATTACAGTCTGGCGGATACACTTTTTACCATACTCAATCCGATCCATATCACTTCGAGTAAGAGAGAGTCACTCAAGTATGAAAAAGAACCTTACGTTATGATTGCTGATATTTCTCTAAGTGCGCCATATACAGGTAGGGGCGGATGGAGTTGGTATACGGGTTCGGCGGGGTGGATGTATCAAGGATTGGTTCACTGGTTTTTGGGTATTAGAAAAGAAGAGGATGAGCTGATCATTGATCCGACAACGCCTACAAGTTTTGGAGATTTTACTATAACATATAAATATAAAACGACGGTTTATGAAATACAAGTAGAGAGCAGAAGTAAAGGGGTTATGGTAGTTGAAGGACTCCTACTTGACGGCGAGAAGATTGAAGGTAATAGGATTAAATTAATGGATGATGGAAGAACCCATGTGGTGATTGTCTAACCAGGGGGATGGTTCTTGTGGTTCGAGCATCTCAATGCTAATCTTAATGAATTTTGAAAAAGATAATATTTATATTGACTCTCACATTATGGTACACTTTATAATAAAGATGAGCTCAAGAAAACATATATATGTGAGGTAAAATCAATGTTAAAAATAGGAGATTTTTCAAAATTATCAAGGATTAGTATAAGGATGTTAAGGCATTATGATGCCCTAGGCCTGTTGGTTCCTAAAAGTATTGATACCTTCAATAGTTATAGGTACTACAATGAAGATCAGCTGCAAATTGCAGCCAGAATCATTGCGCTTAAGGATATGGGGTTCGGTTTGTCAACAATCTCAGAAATATTGATGAAGTATGATGATACGAAAGCACTAGCTGAGTTTTTGTCAATAAAAAAGACAGAGATTGAAGCTCAAGCTGAAGAAACCAAGCATCGTTTACGACTCCTTGAAACGACCATTAGTCGGTTGAGAAAGGATGATACAGCTATGAATTACAATGTAGTTTTAAAGACATTACCGGAAAGATATGTTGCCAGTGTAAGAAAAGTTATTCCATCTTATGACCAAGAGGGCCTACTTTGGAACACAATGATGGCAGAAACAAGCGGAATGAACTTACAACCGGATGACCCGTGCTATAGCCTTGCAATTTTTAATGATGAAGACTATAAGGAGCAGGATGTAGACGTGGAGATTCAAATTGCCCTTAAGGATCAACATTCTAACACGGAAAATGTAGTATTCAAATCAGTTCCTGCCATAGAAATCGCTTCAGCAATCTACAAAGGTAGTTATGATCAAATTACAGAAGTTAACCATGTCGTAGCAAACTGGGTTAATGACAATAAGTATGAATTTGATGGCGCTATGTTTTGCATTTATCATGTAAGCCCGGCACAAACACCAAATGCTGAGGAATGGGTAACGGAAGTATGCTATCCAGTCAAGAAAAGAAGCTTTGCTTCGTTATGAGCACTGCTCATATTTCTGAACGGTTCGACAGGAAATGTCCTTGACGTAATCAGCCATGATTCAAGGCTGAATACTGTAGTACGACTATCCTAGAGAACAAGAAAAAATAGCAATACGAATGAAACTAATATAAAAGTATAAGCCCCTTATATTGACAGTGCAAATAGTAGAACTGTTATTATAAGGGGCTTTTCTTAGCTAAAATTGATTTATCTTTTAAGACTATGGTAAAATGAACATTAAAGGGATGTTATTAGAATTATGATATGAGGATGTGAAAAAGTGGAAAATGATAATGATCGAAGTATTTCAAAGTATTATGGCACAAATCTAGCAGAATTCTTGGCGGACAGAATTATTGACGTCTATAAAGAGTTTCCTAAAAAAGAATATATCCAGGCCATTAGTAGAAAGTGTGAGGGCCTTAGCTATTCCAAAAGAGTAGAATTACATGCAGATGAGCTCTATAGATACTTGCCCGAGGCATTTGACGAAGCAGCAAAGATTCTTGTAGCCATTTTGGGTGAAGAAAACAAGAATGAAACAGGCATGTTCAAAGAGTTCTATTGGATCCTACCACTTGGAAAGTATGTTGAGAAATATGGCTTAGATTATTTTGATACGTCTATGTATATGATTGAAGAGATTACTAAAAGAAATACAGGTGAATATGCGGTAAGACCTTTTATAAGATTGTATCCGGAGCAGGCAATAGAGAAAATGACAAAATGGGCAGATTCTGATAACTTTCACCTTAGAAGATTGTCCAGTGAAGGATTAAGACCAAAGCTTCCCTGGGCCACAAAACTGGATACATTCATTGATCATCCGGAACCTGTATTTAAGATATTAGAAAAGTTAAAAGAAGATGACGTGATGTTCGTTAAGAAATCAGTAGCAAACCACTTAACCGATTGGTTAAAAGTCAACAAAATGCCAACGGTAGCACTAATAGAAGAATGGAATCATTCAAATAACAAAAACACAAAATGGATTATCAAAAGGGCAACAAGAAAAATCAACATCTTTAAAGATGCAGATCATGATGAATTGGCAGATGGCGGTGTTTTATGAGTTGTAATAGATGCGAAAAACTACCGGAACTCTTCTTTACCAATTCGGATGTATCTTTTAACAATATGATAAAATAGTTATGGTATAATGACAATCCATATAATATAGAAAGGCGTTTAGAATGGATATTAGAAGATATTGTAAAGAAGATGAACAACAATTGTTTGATATGATTAGAGAAGAAGGAGAAGAATGGCTTGACTACTATAGCTCTGAAGGTTATAAAAAATATATAATAGCTTTGGCCTCCAGCATCACTTATGTGGCTTATATGGAGGATATTCTATGTGGGTATGCCCGTTGTCGTGATGATGATGGCTTTGAAATCTATGTCTATGATTTATTGGTCAAAAAAACGTATCGAGGAAATTCAATTGGAAAAAGGCTGATAGAACAAGCGTGCAAAGACTTTTCAGATCAACCGGTGTATGTTATGAGTGATGTAGATCCATATTATGAAAAGCTTGGATATAAGAGAGAAGGATCCATATTTGAAGTAAACAATAGCTAAAATCTATTGAATTACTACTTGAAGAGATTTTGTATAATCTGAAAGTCATATAGGCTGAAATCAGAAAAAATGTCATAAAATTAGAGAGTATATTTTTATTATTAAAGATGAATAATACTTATGATTTGTTGAAAATAATAGCCCCGAAGTGTATACTAATTTAAGAAATATATTAAATACCAATGGTAGTTTGACTTAGCTACTAACACATATTTGTATAAAAAGTGGTATAAAGAGAGGGAATGAAATGAGCCGAATTGACATTAGAGACATTCCGATTATTCATGAAGAAGATGATTACTTAAATATTGAGAAATATGCCGATGCTTTAACCAGATTTATCGTGACTTCAGATACCCCCATTACCATATCCCTCCAAGGTGAATGGGGTAGCGGGAAATCATCTCTCATGAACATTATTAAGAAAAAGTTGTGTGATCATGACAGCGATGAAAAATTTGAAGCGATATGGATTAATACATGGGAGTTATACCTTCAGGGTGAAGAAAAAGACATTATTGAACACCTATCCTATTTGATTTTGAAAGAAATTAATCGAATAGCGAAATCAAAGAAT
>NZ_JCBCDA010000162.1:0-1994 GCF_059865615.1 Petrocella sp.
ACAATCAAGAAAGTTAGCGATAAGTATAGGAACCAAGAAGGTTTCTGATATTACAGGGAATAATTTGACAAAATAATATAAAGGTACTGATGATTGTTGCCTGACCTAAAAGGTTGTAAGAAGTCAATGAATAAGGAGATCAAACAAATGAAATATATCAATAAATTGGACACATATTTAAGAAGCCTTCCAACCGCTAAGTTTATACTAGTAATGACATTGATTTCTTATATAGTGAGTTATATTTTGTATATTTTATTAGTATTATTGATGAAGGTAGACATGGGTAGGCCTGAGTTCGAAGAAATCCCTATAGTTTTATTATTTCTATTTGTCGCTATAATAGCACCGATTGTTGAAACGTTTATATTTCAATACTTAATAATTAGAATACTAAAAAAAATTAATTTCTTTAAGAATCGAATGGTTTTAGTGATGTTTATTTCAGCAGTAGTTTTTGGTGCATCCCATACATATAGTATCTTTTATATGTTTATGACTTTTATTTCTGGCTTATTACTAGCGTATGCTTTTATAGTATATGAAGATAAGAAGGCATCTGCATTTTGGGTAACAATGGGTATTCATAGTTTTAAAAATAGCATAACTTGGACTATAATAACTATAGAATTATTGTATCAACAATTATTTTTGGGTTAAAAGGATGCTTGATTATATGCTTATTACTTATATGTATGCTAAAAACTAAGGAGTGTAACAAGAAAACAATAGTGGTTATAAATCCTAATTTTATAATAATATTTGTGGCTATTCCCAAAGCAAAACAAGTGTTAATCTTTTTATGGGAGAGAAGATTTGTAAGTTAGGATTATAATAAATAAATCAAATGATAATATAGGAAGGAAGTTAGAATGGAATTAGTAATTAAAAAAGATGAATTTAGTGAGTTGACAGAATTACAAGCACAAGAAATTGAGGGAGGAGCACTTGGGAAAGCTATTCTTGTATGGGTTGGAGGTAATTTGGCATGGGAAGGGATCAAAATGGGAGGTAAAGCTATTTTGAACGCGCCTAATAAAGCACCAAATCAAAATCCTTACTTTATAGAAAATTATAGAAGATAAAAGGTAAATAATAGAAGGCTACATAACCGTAGCTTTCTATTATCAAAAAAGATACAACAAATAGATGAAACTTAATAGTATTATTACTAACTGAATGAAAGGGAATAAATGGAAAACATGGAAAACATTAAAAAAAATGATATGGACAGAAAATTTGAGTTGTATAGGATCTTTTTAATAGTTATAGTAATTGATATCATATATAGAATTATGTACACAAATGTTACAAAATATCAGCTGATAGGCTCGATTATATTTTTCATCGTACCATTTTTATTATGGTATATAGAAAAAAAGAGTAATTTAAAACAATATAATGATTTGAAAAGAGAAGAAATAATAAATAAAAGCGCCGCTGCTATTATTTTTCCTTCTTACACCTATGCCGGATATATGGTGAAAAATAATAAGCTTATTAGTCTGGAAGTTTTTATAATAGGAATTATATTAGGCTTGGCTGGATATTTATTGTTTAATAAAGCATTAGCACTTTTGGTTAAAAAGAAGTTATAAATACTTTTAAAGGATAAAGGAAAAGATTGTGAAAAAAGCATTTATTAATGGTCTAATAATACTGATTTTCATTATTATTGCTGAATTGGTGATGTATAATACTATTTTCATGAAAAGTATTGTATTAGCAATTTCCTTAGGTGTGGTAGGTTTTCTGATTAATACTTTTAGCATGAAATAGTATCAGAATATTGACTTTGCTGTACCAACATAACCATTTATGGAGTGTTATTCTTATATAAAGCCAATAGATTAATGTACGACCTTAACAAGTTACTCTAGAAAATTAGAACGGTGAGCTGATGAAAAAATACAATGTAATCAAACAACATGACATAACAGATTGCGGTGCTGCCTGCATTGCAACCATATCAAAACAACATGGCCTAAAAATAC